>NZ_AEXS01000022.1:0-20930 GCF_000204455.1 Paenibacillus sp. HGF5
TCTTCCCCCCAGAGCGAGCTGGGTGGCGTTAGTGGGACAGCAGGCCCCAATGTTCTTTATCGTCGGAGACATACATCGATACGGTCAAAGGCACGAGGATTGAGTTGGTAGGATAATCTTGGAAGAAGTGAGCGGTAATCTTTCCGATTGACTTTTCCTCACCGAGATCAAAGACGACTTCCCGCGTTTTTCCACGCAGATGCCCTACCCATGCCGGGTCATTCATATCCAACGTGCCGTATTTTCCATCCGTAAGTTTGTAATCGCCGTCAGGATGCGACGCTTCTGGCTCCTCAGACCATTCATATGGGAGGCCGGCCGCAAGATTGCGGAATTGCGTATCCTCCACTGCCGGAGCAGGCGATTTAGCCTGCACCGCAGAAATCGAGGAAATCAGCAATACTGCTGTCAGCAGGACGGATCCCCATTTCTTGTTCATAGTCATTAGGTCAGCTCCTTTTTAATCTCAAGTGTAGAAATGCCTGAAATCTTTACCCGCTTTGTGATGGATACTTAAATGGATCCCCCCTTTCACGAAATTCGGCAAACGCCATCGTTGGAACCGCTTTCACAAACAAAGATTTCTCATTCCTCATTTCCTTCTTTGTTCGCGGACTTGTACGGCATCCGGGGTACGCACTTCCCAAGCCCGAACGCCGCGGATGTCCGCCATAATTACCGCGCAGTAAGTGATTCCGTTTCATATTGCCTATTCCGCATCGTTTTGCAGTTGTGTACAATTAAACGCCCGCTTCCTCCTTCTGATACATCTCGGTCAGCTTGATGCTTCTGCCTTGCTGCAAACGGGATCGTTCGGAAGCGAAGGCAATCAAATGGCTTTGCAAGGAAGCGGTAGCCGATGTAAGGCCTTGAGACGGGTTGCGGTCGAACTGATGTACATTTTTGAGGAAAGAGCTCACCATGCGCTCATCGCCTCCGCCGTGACCGTCGCCCTGCACGCTGCATTTAATTTCAATCTCTTCGCCCGTCGCATAGCGGTACAGCGTAAATGAGCCCTTATCCATGTCGCCAATGATCTCTCCCTGCGTGCCCATAATCTGCACACGGCGAGTACCGCTTTGGGTTAATCCCGACATAATAAAGTTAGCATTAGCGCCGCTGACAAATTCCATATTGACGACCTGATGATCGACCACATTGTTATCGCAGCGATAGACGCAGCGGCCGAACGGTCCTTCCTTGAGCGCGCGGATAATGCCTTCCTGTGATAAATCATGAGTCATATAGCGCGCCCAATGATCGGCAGGCTGCTCCAAATACATTTTAATCGCTGAAAAGGCACATTCCCTCTCCGCTTCGCAACCATCGATGCAGCGGTCTGCTGCACCCTCCGGCGCGTTCTCGGCTTTAAAATGAAGCAATGAGCCAAAGGAGCTGACCGCTGTGCATGGTTCATCCATCAGCCAGGAGATGAGATCCAGGTCATGGCAGGATTTGGCCAGAATCATCGGGCTTGTTTCCTCGGAATTGCGCCAATTGCCGCGTACGTAGCTATGAACCATATGGTGATAGCCTACGTTCTCTGTCAGCTGAATGGTGCCGATTGCACCCAGCTCCCCCTCCTCGATGCATTTCTTGATGCCCGACCAGAACGGGGAATAGCGAAGCACATGCGTGACCACCAGCAAACGCTTAAACTTAAGGGACGCTTGCTCCAGTTCGATGCATTCCCGTGCATTCGGTGACATCGGCTTCTCCAGCATGACATGGTAGCCAAGCTCCAACGCTTTCATTGTCGGTATATAATGCATCCGATCAAGCGTGCAGATGATCATCACGTCGGCTATCTTTCCCTGCTCGAATGCTTGTTCCCATGAATGATAAACATGCTCTTCGGCGATTTGATGAATCTCTGCAAAACGCTGTCTGCGTTCATCATCCGGCTCGGCTACGGCAACAAACTTCAGCTCATTCGGAAATTTTTCCGCATACGGTCCATAGATGTATCTTCCTCTACTGCCTGCGCCTAATAGTACAGCCGTTAATGTTCTCAATGTTAGTCCCCCTTGCATGTACAATTGCATTATAATTTCATTGTAAGGGGTGACTCCGCCCATCAAAATAGATCATTGCTTACATTCCATATACATTTATTGACCTTGCTGCATCGTTTCGGTGCGGGCCGTCCGAAAATCCTGCGGCGTCATATCATTTTGCTTCTTAAAGAAGCGGATAAAGGCAAGCGCTGAATTGTAACCGAGCTTGGCGGCGATTTCATTGACCTTCATGGATGTATTGAGCAGCATATCTTTTGCAATGACATTGCGGTAATCATTTACGTATTTAGAAAGACCAATTCCCGTGATCTGTTTGTATAGCCTTGAGAGATAGGATGGATTCAAGCTGACATAATCCCCGATCGCGGTTAGGGAAATATCATCCGCAATATGCTCCTCTATATAACGATGCACCTTATTGACGACCTCCGCCGGCAGCTCTGTCCCTCGAAGCGCATTCCATTCAAAAAAGCTGTCCGCAATTTGCCAATAGTATGGAATCAGTTCCGTCCATGAAGCGGTCTCCTCCTGGCGGAACAGCAGATCCAAATTAATCTGGGTGTTCATATAGTCTCGCATATCTTTATTTTTGTGCAAATGTGCCAGAAATACCGCAGATAGGAAATGGTACAACTCAACCTTGCGCTCATAAGGAGTATCCGGATCGTTCCAGATATCTGTCAATTCAACAAACAGATGATTAAACTGCTCGCGGTGATTATTTTCAAGACAGCTCATCAGCAGCTGTACGCGAGCGTGAAAAAAGCTGTCATAATAGCTTTTCGCCTTCTCTTTTTCTTCGGACTTCTGAAGATCTTGATCGGTCATGATGACCTCATGGAACAAGCCATGGCCTTGCATAAGACCGTATTTCATCGCATGAAAACGATCCGACAGCCGATTCCATGGGACAGCCTCGCTGCCAATAAGAAAAGATACGGAGAGGTTCAGCAGCCTTTTGCTGGTCGCCTGGATCGTCTCCAAATTGCCGCTCACATAGCGGTATGCCCGGGTCCATTCCATCGTACGGGTATCCGCCGTTATCTCCGGACTGGCTTTAGGCTGAAAGATCCATACCATTTTGTTCATATCAAATACAACAGAGAAGCAGCGCACATGGGCGGATAAATACTCATCGCCGATATTTTGAAGGGCGTAAGCGAGCAAAGCCTTGTCCGGCGCCGTGAACATTTCCTTCCAGGCATCGATCCGGCCAGTCAGTAAATAGACGGGCAGCGATGCGTCGAGCGGAATGTCCATTTCCGCAAAAGCGTCCCGAAGCTGCTGCCCCGTCATCGTCTTGCCTTGTAATAAACCCCAGATATATTCCTTCTGCAGGGAAGGCATCGCTATTCTCATTTTGGACTGGGCCCGCAAGATCATTTGAGCCTGACCCTGTTCCTCTTCTATTTCCTCTATCGCCCGTTCAACGGTATGAATGATCTTCTCGTCGCTTTCCACTTTCAGCAAATAATCAAAGGCGCCGAATGTTAGGGCGTTCTTCGCATAGTGAAAATCATTGAACCCGGTCAATAAAATAACTTTGCACGCCGGCCACTGCGATTTGATTTCCTGCAGCAGCTCGATGCCCTCTATGCCGGACATCTTAATGTCCGAAATCACAATGTCCATCCGATGATGGGACAGCACCTCAAGGGCCTCTTCGCCGGAATAGGCTTTCATGACCTCAAGCTCCAAATGCTCCGTCTTCTCGAACAACTCCAGAAGACCATCTACAATAATCGGCAGATCATCCACGATTAATAGCCTGTACATGGCGATTCCTCCTTAGCTCAAACTCAGTTTAATAATAGCTTGAAGCCCGCCAAGCTCAGAACGTGATACGGTAATCCCATACTCTTCTCCATAACGAAGCTGAATTCTGCGATGAACATTAAACAGGCCGGTTGTCTCCTCCATCTGGTTCGTTGAATAACGCAGCCTCTTGCCCAGCGCTTCGATCTCCTCGTCCGTAATGAACTCGCCGTTATCCTCTACATAAATGTACAAAGCATCATTTCCCAGCTTGCTGTGCACCCATAGCTCGCCCTTGCCGCGCATATTGCCGAGGGCGTACTTATAAGCATTTTCAATAATCGGCTGCAAAATCAATCGGGGGACTTCAATCGGCTGGGCTTCGACTTCAAACAGCACTTGGATTCGATCTCCGTAACAAATCGACTGCATCTCCACATAAGTGCGGGAATGCTCAAGCTCCATCTCCAGCAGAATGTCGTCATCATGATGGCGAGTAATGAACTGAAAATATTGCCCGATGTACAAACAGAACTGGTAGGCTTTTTCCTTCTGGGTATCGGATTTAATCAAGCGGCAAAGCACGAAAAAGCAATTATATAAAAAATGAGGATTTATTTGCGATTGCAATCGCTTCAGCTCCGAACGCTGATTGCGAATTTGCTGCTCATAATTTTCCTCAATCAATGTTTTCAAAGATTTCACGGTATCGTTAAAAGCCTGGTATAAATAGCCGAACTCATCCTGCCTGCGGTCGATCAATATCGGCTCCAGCTCGTTTTGCTGCATGCGGCGGAAGGAACGCACCAGCTTTAACAACGGACGGTATATTAATCGGATGATAAAATAGGTAAAAAATAAAAAAATACAAACAGCAAGCGCGCAAGCCCACCAAAACAATGCCCTATATACCTGCAATGAACCGAGAATCATCTCTTCCGGTATGCAAGTTACCGTGTATGAATTCCAGAGAGTGGAATACTTGAATACGGTTAGAAAGCGCTTGTTTTTATAATGAATCGTATCATAGCCTTCATCTATTTTCGCTGCCTGCTTCTCAAAAGCCAGCTGCTTCATCAGATCATGTAATTCAAGGTCGGAGCCGCTATTGATTTCCCAGCCGCGCTCCAGATTAAACAATACGGTCTGGCCTCCCCTGCTATTGCCGATTTGCGCTAAGGTTTCTTTAATTTTGCCGGTTGAGAGCTCTACGCCTACCACATAGAGCGGGTTTTTTTTGCTTGCAGGGTACTGCATCGTAATAAACAGTCGGTCCTGCCAGTAAATAAAGGGCTCCGTATAAAGCTTCTTGTCCGGCTGCATCGCTTCATATTCTTCCGCATTCAGCTTTGTTTCAAAGCTGTTGCTCAGCACAGTGCGCTCGATTAGCGGAATGTACGCCTTCGCCTCGCGAATGAACGGACTGGAATTTTTCATTAAATCCAGGCGGTGCTGAATATCCAATATTTTATACGACCGCTCATAGGAGTTCATCTGCTCGCCTGTCGCCGCCACTTCCATCAAATCCCTGTCCATAACGTAGTTAGGCAAATATCGGCTGATCCGGTCTGCTTCCTGATCCAGGGATTCTAAATAAAACCTTGTCGTATTCAAAATCGAATCGGATATTTCACTGCGGATATGATCGGCCCCTTGCTCATTCATCATCCAGGTAATTGCCATAAGCGGCAGTAAGGCTGCCAAAAAGGCAGCCATTATTTTTTTGAATATGGAGGAATCCTGTAATAAGAATATACTTTTCATCGTTTGTTCTCCTGTGCCCGAGATCTACGACTTTCCTTGTCTATTCTTTTACACTTCCCATCACAATGCCCTTGATGAAAAACCGCTGCAAGAATGGATAGACAATAAGAATCGGGAAAGCCGCAACAAAGATTTGTGCCGCCCTGCTTGTACGGTCAGACAGCTGCAGCATGAGTTCCACATTTTCTGATTTAAGAAATCGGAAATCCATCTTAATAATAACGGTTTGCAAGAAGGTTTGCAGCGGGTAATTTTCCGGATGATTCATATAAAGCATGCCATCGAACCAGCTATTCCAATGCCCTACCATCGTAAACAGCCCCGTTGTTGCCAGTGCGGGCAACGATAGCGGAACATATATTTTCCAAAGCGTTGAAAAATGCCCGGCTCCGTCAATCCGTGAAGCATCCTCAAGCTCCCTGGGCAGATTGCGGTAAAAGTTCAATAGCAGGATGACGTTGAACACGTTAATTGCCATAGGTAGCACCAACGCTCCGAGAGTATCAATAAGTCCCAAGCTTTTAATCGTCAAATAGGTAGGAATGAGTCCGCCGTTGAACAAAATCGTGAAAACAAATATCCATGCATAGACGGTTCTTAGACGAAACGTATTGCGATCCTTGGATAAAGGATAAGCTGTAATAATCGTTAACAACATACTTAATACCGTCCCGACAACAACCCGTTGAATCGAAATGCCAAAGGCTCTTACATACTCAGGCTTGCCGAACACATTATCATAAGCCGCCGTTGTAAACTCTACAGGCCACAGCGCAACCTTGCCGGCTGCCGCCGCCGAACCCGAGCTAAACGAAATCGCCAAAATATGAAGGATCGGCATTAAGCATAAAAAAGATATAAACGCTAGAAAGACTAGGTTGCAAACTAGAAAAGCCCTTCTTCCGAATGACGGTTTAATAACCACGGTCAGTCTCCTTTCTGAATCACCGACTTTTCATCTATTAGAAAATACGGTAATTCGCTAGTCGGTATGCGAGTACGTAGGATACGGAAATGAAAATAAAGGATACGACGGATTTCAATAAGCCGACAGCTGTGGCAAATCCGAACTGGGCTTGCTGGATCCCCATACGGTAGACAAAAGTATCAATGATATCGGCACTTTCATAAACCGGCGCGCTGTACAGGTTAAAGATTTGATCAAATCCCGCATTCAGCACATTGCCGATATTAAGCGTCAGCATAAGAACGATGATCGGCATCATGCCCGGCAGCGTCACGTGAAGCGTTTGTTTCCAGCGGCCCGCACCATCGATTTGAGCGGCTTCATAAAGCGTAGGATTAATTCCTGTCAGTGCTGCCAAATAAACAATGGTACCAAATCCAAATTCTTTCCATACATCGGAGATGACCATGACATAAGGGAACCAGTTATTATCGCCAAGAAAGAAAATCGGCTTCATGCCGAACCATCCAAGCAGCTGGTTCAATATGCCGGAGGAAGGAGACAAAATATCGACCAAAATCCCGCTCAGCAGCACCCAGGATAGAAAATGGGGCAGATAGACCAGGGTTTGGAACGTTCTTTTCATCCATTCTCTACGCAATTCATTAAGCAAAATTGCTATCGTGATTGGCACGAACAAACCGGCAACGATTTTCATTACAGCAATGTATACCGTATTAAAGAAGATGCGGCCGATATCCGGATAATCCATTAACAGCTGGAAGTTCCTCCATCCGATAAACGGGGAGCCGAACAACCCTTTATTCGGCACATATTTTTGAAAAGCCATCATGATTCCTGTCATAGGAATGTAACTAAAAATAACAATCATAGCTAAACCCGGCAGCAGCATCAAATGAAGCGGCCATTCCTTCTTCCACATGCGCGTCAGACTATTCATATCTTCACCTCGCTGATTCACTTTTCATGTTGTGCGCATTCCTTGCTCAAGAACCTGATTGTTCTTGAAAAAAGGAGGGATTGCATAGATTCAATCCCTCCTTTGCGCTACAGATCCTATTTCATCGATTGATACCACTCGTTAACTTCTTTCGTGATTTCATCGCCGCCAAGCTTCTTCCACTCTTCAACGAATGTATCGAATTCGTCTACGGATACTTGGTTCATTATGATTTTGATGAATATTTCATCACGTTTCTTCGTTAAAATTTCTTGACGGTCTGCCATCGTCGGCGTAGGTGCGCCGTAGAATTTGTTTTGCAGGTATTCTTTGTTTTGCTGGATTTTTGGGTTATGCGATACCGCTCCGTTCGGCCCCGAAATCAGCACTTCCCACCACATATTGATATCGCTACCATCGATAAATTTCATCGCACGTTCATAACGACCCTTCTGGTCTGCAGTTTGAAGAATGCTAGGATCTTTCGTTTCGATCGCTTTCGGCAGAATTTCGCCGTTGTTATCCATCTGTTTGCCTACGCGAAGCGGGTTCAGCAGCCAGTAGTTGTTGCCTTTTTCTTGTTTGTCTTTACCATACAGATAGATTTTTTGCTCATCTGTCGGATTCATCGTATTATCAACGACGATCCATTGGTTCAGCAATTTGATAACGCCTTCAGGATGCTTGGCTTGTTTAGAGATCACATAGTACTCGTCAACACCAAGACCAATTTGATTCAATGTAGGCTTGTTGTCTACGGAAGGGATAGGGAACACTCCCCATTCTTGAACAACCTTCCCGTCTTTCACAGCGCCCTGCACAAGCTGCGCCGGTGTCCAGGAAGCACCAAATACCATGCCGATGCTGCCGTCGTAGATGAGCTCAGCGGCTTTTTCCGTATCTTTAACCGCAAACTCAGGATCGATCAACCCTTTTTTGAACATGTCTTGCAGCGCTGCAAGCGCCTGCTTCATCTCGGGCTGGATATCACTGTTCATCAAACCGCCGTTCCCATCTTCCATCCAAATGTTTTCATAAGCGTGATAGCCGTTCAAGAACGCTCTCAGACCGGTAACGCCTGTCTCGATACTAAATGGATTTTTGCTGACCGCAATACCGTAAGCTTGTTTTGTGCCGCCAGGATTCTTGGTTTTGAACGCTTCGGCAATTTTTATGAAATCATCCATTGTTTTAGGCTCAGGCAAGCCAAGTTCTTTCAGCCAGTCTGTACGAACGAACAAGTATTGATAGTTGAACGGGTTGTATGAGCTTGGAATCCCCATCATTTTCCCGTCGATCATCGCAGTTTTCATCTGCATGCCGCCGTCCATGGTCAGAAACTTTTTCGTCTCTTCCGTAGCATGCTGATCATAAATCTCTGTCAAATCCATAATCATATCCGCTTCAGTAAGCTCTTTAAGCTGTGCGGCGTTTACAAGCAAGAAATCCGGAAGATCGTTGGATGCGATCGCAATTTTTACTCTCTCTTTAAATTGGCTTACATCGGCAATCCACTTGTTTGTAATTTTGACACCGATATCTTTTTCATAAACGTCATAAACTGAGTTTTTGTCGAAGTCTTCACCTTCGTCAAATTTCAAGTAAGGATCGCTTGGCGAAACCGTTGAAACCTCAACGATATCATTGCTGTTTCCTGTGCCTGGCGTTTGGATTGGTTCCTTGGAATTTCCAGGTGGTTGGTTTGGCTCAGACGACGTTTTGAAGCCGCAGCCTGTAATCGCCAATGCAAGCGTCAAGGAGATCATTGCAAGTGCCTTTTTGCTCTTCAAATTTTACCCCTCCGGTACATTTCGTTTAGTTTTCTGCAAATTGTATTG
Source organism: Paenibacillus sp. HGF5 (assembly GCF_000204455.1). Lineage (NCBI taxonomy): Bacteria > Bacillati > Bacillota > Bacilli > Caryophanales > Paenibacillaceae > Paenibacillus > Paenibacillus sp. HGF5. Next base: position 9,244 of record NZ_AEXS01000022.1, read on the forward strand.
CAGTCTTTCATAATTCCAGTATAGAAAGAAGCCCCCCGCTGTTCTATATACTAGTCTTTACTTTCGTATACACCTCTTGACACCAGGCAAAAAGCAAATAATTACCGTGATTCACTTATACATCGGCGGCGTTTACTTTTCAATTGAAACACCTCAAAATGTATGTATGAAAGTAAATAACAGTATCTGGTTGAAGGCATGCCTTGTCTATATACTTAGCATACAAATTCATGTTTGTCTGGAGGCGTTGGATCATAATGAAACTTCATATTGCCTATGACCATCCCATTGCTATCAATGCTTTCGAATGGACACCTGCCACTTATCGGCAGCCGCCTCATGTGCACGCAAGTCTGGAGATCGGCCTCTGTTTAACAGGCAAAGGCTATTTTTACTTTGGCAACAAACAATATGCAGCGAAACCTGGCGACTTATTTCTGGTCAATAATGAAGAACGGCATATTGCCCAATCTGCCCCCGACGACCCGAGCCGCTATCTTTTTATTAACTTTGATCCCGCGCTGCTGCTAGCGGAAGAGCCCGGTCTGCTGCTGCCATTCTCCTATCGCTCCACTCATTTTTGCAATCATATTATGGGCGGCTCGCCCCTCGCCACACTGCTTACGCCTTGGGTGCTGGCTATAGCGGAAGAGCTGCGGGAGAAATCCCCGGGTTATGTGGTCATGGCCAAAAGCGCGCTCATTCAGCTGTGCGGCCGTCTTCTTCGACATTACAACGGTTTGCTAACCGATGAGGAGCGTCATCATATGGTACATTCCGTTCGCCAGGCGCAATCGTTGGCCGCTTTGGTCGAGCATCGTTACCACGAGCCGGTTAGCTTAGGGGAATTGGCTGATGAACTTGGTTTAAGCGTCTCGCGCGCGAGCCGGGCATTTCTGGAAACGACCGGTTATCGTTTCTCGGAATATGTTTCCTTGCTTCGTGTCCAGGCTGCCAAGCGTGAATTGGCAGGAACGGACAAAGCTGTTGCTGATATTGCATTCGAATGCGGTTTTCAAAGCTTGCCGACCTTTTACCGCGTATTTAAAGAGAATGTCGGTCTGTCCCCGGTCCATTATCGGCAATCTATGGGGATTACGGAGTGAGCAAAAAATGAGAATAATGCTTTCCTAATTTGAGAAGTCATTGCCGGCATGGCTGGTTATAATCAAGGCATATGTTGATTTCATGTATTTCAGGAGGGCAACTGTGATGACGAAATGGATTGGACTGAGGGAAATAGTTCGCGACGAAATAAAACAGCGCGGAGAAGAAGGCTGTCATGTAGAGGGGATGACCGAACGTCTGGAAGCAGCAGGCACAAACGAAGCAAAGCTTATGGAAGTATACCAGGCTTTAATGGCTCTTGAACCGCATGCGGATTTCAAGTATTTCGAGCCGTCGCAATTGGAGGCCATTCGCGCCGAACGTCCGGATGGACCGAGACTCCTGTCCGGAAACTGGGATGAGCTTAAATGGCAGGATAAATTTCATGGTGCGTGGCTCGGCCGTTCGGCTGGCTGCGCGCTCGGAAAACCTCTCGAGGCTCCTTCCTTCATGCAAGGCTCGGGCGGAAGACCCGGCTGGCACAATATTAAGTTGTGGTTCGAAGGCGCAGGGCAATGGCCGATTCGCCACTATACACCGGGCGATTCAACTGCAGAAGCCGAGTACGGTATCGAGATCGCAAGGTGGAGCAGCTTGGCCAGCTGCCGGGATAACATTCGTTTTATGGAAACGGACGATGATGTTCGATATACCGTTCTCGGTCTGCTCATGCTTGAGGAACGCGGATTTGATTTCAACTCCTGGGATGTAGGCAAGCTGTGGCATCGTCATTTGTCATTCGGGCAGGTATTCACGGCAGAAGCTCAGTCCTATCTTAATTTCGCTCGTGTCACTTCACATATTAGCGGCGATGAGCCAGACGACTGGGAGAAACATATCCACTGGGGGCGTTCTTATTTGAATCCCTACCGCGAATGGATCGGCGCCCAGATCCGCGTGGACGGCTATGCATACGGTGCTGCCGGCCAGCCCCAGCTTGCAGCTGAGCTTGCTTGGCGTGACGCTTCCTTCTCCCACGTGAAGAATGGGATTTACGGCGCCATGTTTTGCTCGGCAATGATTGCCGCCGCATTCGTTGAACGTGATATGAAGCGAATTGTTGAGATCGGATTGAGTGAAATTCCGAAACGCAGCCGACTTGCAGAAGATATCGCATTAGCGGTCAACATTGCTGAGGAAACGGAAGACACATTAGAATTGGTGAGTAAAATATGGGAAGCGTTTAAGCACTATCACCCGGTTCATACGAACAATAATGCTGCATTATGCGCGGCTACGCTCATTCATTCCGGAGGGGATTTCGAGAAAGGCATTACGACAGCCGTGCTTGGAGGCTGGGACACCGATTGCAATGGCGCCACCGTCGGCTCCATTCTTGGCGCATCGCTTGGAGCAGCGGCACTTCCTGAGAAGTGGATCTCGCCGCTAAACGATACGTTGTATGCCGATGTCAGTGGCTTCCACCCCATTGCCATCTCCGAATGCGCTCAAAGAAGCTATTGGGTCTTCCGAAAATTGCAGCATTAACATGATTTAGGATGAATCGAGTATAATGCGGTATCATATTAAACTAATATGTCCGTTAACATAAGAGGCAGCTGATCGCTCTGATCAGCTGCCTTCTTTTTTATCGAACTTCTCTTGAGAAATTGCCCAAACATTAACTTTCCAAGCATTTAAATAAAATCTGTGTAACACCCCCGATAATATCCTCTTTGGTAAGTGTTCTGTACGCCCGATGAACTCATTTCGATAACTCATTTTAGAAGGTATAAGCCATTTTCGTGTAGTATTTTATCTGCTTCGCTGCAGGTCGGACGCCGATACATGCATCTTACTGCCCGCGTCCTGCGTGTCGCCTTTGTTTTAATGACAATTGAAAAATCGCCATCTATACTAAACCTATAAAGCGTATGGAATGGAGGAGCCGTCTATACATGAAAATTTCACTCGACATCGACCCGCGCAACGAAGAAACCACGGTGACGATTCACTGCAAAGAATTGACCCCAGCCATCCAGGAGATCCTCGAGTACCTCAATAAGAATGACACGGATTTGATCGTCGGAAAAGATGGAGAGAACCAGCACTTAATTAAGCACGAGGAAATACACTACTTTCGTACAGAAGGCGATGTGGTCACAGCCGCCACCTCAGAAGGAATCTTTAAAGTAAAAGAAAAATTATATGAGCTCGAAAACTCCCTTCCCTCCCACCGGTTTATCAGGATCTCAAAGTCCGTCATTGCAAACCTCTATGCAATGAGCCATTTCGAACCATCATTTAACGGGACCCTTTGTGTTCACTTTAAATCAGGTGAAAAAGAATATGTTTCGCGACATTACATTGGCCGAATTAAAGAAGTTTTAAGAATGAACAGGGGGGAAACGAAATGAATGCATTTTTTTTCAGAAGCATGATCGGTATATTCTTCGGGGCCTTTATTGCTGTAATGACTACAAGTGCGCTTATTTATTTTGGCGGACAATCGACTATAGACGGAATGCATTTTATTAAAAATGCATTGGGTTATATATTCTGCGGCTGGCTGTTTACTGTCACCCCCCTCTACTTTGAAATCCGCTCACTTGCCCTGCCCATGCAGACAGCTCTGCACTTTCTAACAGTCACCATACTCTACTTTATATTAAGCCTATGGGTTGGCTGGATTCCGTTTGATGTAAAGAATTTTTTGATATACCTGGCAATCTCTATTTTCGTTTACGCCATCGGATGGATTGGGTTTTATCTTTATTTTAAAAATGAATCAAAAAAGCTGAATAACGATCTTAGAAAGCATTGAATAAAAGGAGGATACGCATGGAGAGTGTCATTACAGTTCACAATTTATCGAAAAACTTTGGCGGGACCAAGGCAGTAAAGAATCTTTCCTTTGATGTTTACAAAGGTGAAATCTTCGGGATTATCGGACCGAACGGCGCAGGGAAAACGACCACCCTCGAAATCCTGGAAGGAATCTCTGATCCAAGCGAGGGAGCGGTTGAAGTCCTTGGACTTGTCCCCAATAAGCAGCTTCGGGAGTTAAATAAGAGAATTGGTGTCCAGTTTCAAGCCACTTCGATCCAGAAGAAAATGAAAGTAAAAGAAGCGCTGGATCTCTTTTCTTCATTTTACGATAACGCTACGCAGAAAGATCATTTCATAGAATTGCTTGGCTTAAACGAAAAGCTGAACGTAAAATTTGATGACTTATCCGGCGGATGGAAACAGCGGGTAACTCTTGCTTTAGCCACTCTCCATGAGCCTGAAATCTTATTTCTTGATGAGCCGAGCATGGGTCTTGATCCATCGGCAAGGCGGGAAATGTGGTCTTTGATCCGGCTGTTACGGGACCGTGGAAGTACGATTGTGGTGACCACGCACTATATGGAAGAAGCTGAGCAGCTGTGCGACAGGGTGGCGATGATATACAGCGGCCAATTAAAAGCTTTAAACTCCCCTCGTGAATTATTAAACGAAGGTGCTGCTAATTGTCTTACCTTTATCAGTGAAGGACTCGCCCCCGAATATCTAAGCTCGCTTCCCGGCGTGGAGCGCGTTGAAAAGAATCAAGACGAATTCAAAGTGTTTTGTGATGACCAGCAGACGACGGCTTATCACATTTTCAGTTACTGTCAGGAAAAAGGCATCCCATTGTCCAGCTTCAGGTTTGAGAAAGGCTCTCTCGATGATTTATTTATCCAGTACCTGGAAAAGGAGAAAATCGGATGAAGGCAATCGTAAAACTCGCCAGTTTAGAAACGAAAATGTTCTTTAGAGACCGTTTAAGCATGTTTTGGACATTCCTCTTTCCCGTTGTGATGATTGGACTGTTTGGATCCATGTTTGTTGGAGATAACATGAGCAAAAGGGCTTTTGCGGAATATTTTGTTCCTTCGTGGATTGGCGTCAATATCGTAACCACTTCCTTTTTTACACTGGGAACTGTTTTAACCAATTACCGGGAAACGGGCGTATTAAGAAGATATCAATCAACACCGCTCCAGCCATGGAAAATCCTCGCCGCCCATACCTTTCAAGGAACCGTCATCTTTGCTATATCCGCCATGCTCCTGATGGTCTTTGGCATGCTGCTCTACGATTTGACCCTGCCGGCCTACATCGGAAGCACCCTGCTTTCATTGCTTATTAGCATCCTCGCCTTTTTCCCATTTGCTTTATTCTTGACCTCATTAGCAAAAAACACTCAGGCTGCTTCCGCAATCAGTTCATTATTTCTAAACCTGATGCTGTTCCTGTCAGGAGCGACATTCCCGCTGGAAATGATGCCGACGGTTCTTCAATATGCAGCGAAAATACTACCGCTCTATTACGTCATTCAGTTGCTGCGGGGGACGTGGACAGAAGCGCCAATTACGGAGTATGGCTTTGAAGCTGCTGTTTTGATTGGCATTGCCATTGTATCTGTTGTGCTTGCTACACGGTTTTTCCGGTGGAGCGGGAAGTAGCCACCATTGGCCTAGCCTTATTTAATGGAGGGATTTGGTTATAAACCTCTCGATGTACAATATCGTTATACTCAAGCTCCCTTTTGTTTATATCCGGTATCGATTGTTGAAGCTCGCTGAATCTCATAGTTTTCGTTGGAAATCAGTTGAAGCAAAATGACGGGCTTCCATTTCCCCACCAAACTATCAATTCAGTAGTGAATATGCTATCAGAGAATCGACCTGCAGTTCGATTCTCTGCCTTGCCATTATCGATGATACGGTTCTCCGCAAATGATCTCATACGATCCTGCCCTTACTCTCTCATTCTTCTACCTTTATTTGCTTGGCGCAATCCCTTTTATCAGCAATTCCGTCCATTGGGCGGTATAAGGAAGAATCTTCGGGTAGATATGCGGGCTGGAGATCCCCTCAACCAGGGCCTGGAAATAAACAAGGAGAAATTCATCCGAGTATTTCAGATCAACCTTGCCTTCTTTACGCCCGCGGTGAAACAAATCCAACATAAGACTGTAGCTTTCATTGACGTATTGCTGCATCATCAGCGATAATCCGTCATCGTCCTTCTTCGTAAAATAATCCATTAAATCCAAATAAAACTGTTTATTGATTTTTTTCAGAAAATTGATTTTGTTCTGGCTCATGGCAATGATCGTTTCTTCGAAAGGTTTATTTTCGGCCATGATTTCTCGGGCCGTTTCCCCCATCTGAGTTAAAAAATACTTAAACACCTCATGGAGCAGGTTTTCTTTACTCCCAAAATACTTAAAAATCGTCGTTTTACCGACATTGGAATGTTTAGTAATCTCATCCACCGTTACATTTTCGATACCTGCATCGGTATTCATCAACTTAAAAGTCGCTTCGAGAACTTGTTTTTTCTTCTCTTGCGTCCGCTTTTCAAAACCATTCATTCCTCATTCCTGCTTTCTGGCTATTATGACTAAAAAAATTTTTAAGAAGGATTTAGTTCGTATTTTTCCTTCCTATTAATTATATAGCGAAATTATGAATTATCAAACGCATCAGAGTTCTAAATTTAGTTTTATTTACATTGACTATGACCATTATCGGGTGTATAACTGAAACTGTAAATGAACTTTGGTTTAAAACAAGGCAGATAATCCAAATATACGAACTATTAATTCATCATTAGTTCACTATTCAACAGAAATAAGCTTTGCTTTAAACTGGAAAGCACGTTACTAAAACTGGTTAAGAAGGAGTTTTAGTGCTATGACAAACATTGTAAAGGTGCAAGGCTTGCAAAAAAGCTTCGGGAAGTTCAAAGCGTTGCAAGACGTATCATTTACGGTAAATGCCGGGGAAGTTGTCGGATTTATCGGGCCGAACGGCGCGGGGAAATCCACAACAATTCGTACGTTACTTGGGATTATCCGTCGGGATGCCGGGGAAGCGAAGATCTTTGGCAAGGATGTATGGAAAGACAGCCTTGAGATTCATAAACGAATTTCTTATGTTCCTGGGGATGTGGCGCTTTGGGGCAGCTTAACTGGCGGCGAAATCATTGATTTATTTATGAAATTGCATGGCGGCGGAGACAAAAATAAACGCGACTATTTGATTAAACGGTTTGAATTGGATCCGAAGAAGAAAGCCAAGGGCTATTCCAAGGGAAATCGGCAAAAAGTCGGCCTGATTGCGGCTTTGGCCGTTGACTCCGATTTGTATATTTTCGACGAACCGACTTCCGGTCTTGATCCGCTGATGGAAGCCGTCTTCCAGGATGAGGTCGAAAAAATCAAGCTTGCGGGAAAAGCCATCTTACTGTCCTCTCATATTTTGAGCGAAGTGGAACGGTTGGCCGATAAAGTGGTCATCATTCGCCAAGGCAAAGTGGTTGAAACCGGGACATTGGATGAGTTGCGTCACTTAACCCGTTCGACGGTAACGATGGTAACGCAAGACAATGTGGCTATAATGGCATCCGTTAACGGTGTCCATGATTTCAAGCAATCCGGCAATCAAGCGACATTTTCCGCGGATAACGAATGTATCAATGAAATTTTGTCCGAAGCGGCAAAGTTGGGCGTCAAGAAGTTTGAGTCCGTGCCGCCTACGCTGGAAGACTTATTCATGCGTCATTATGAAGTCTAAGGGCGGAAACGGAGGAAATTATAATGCAAGAAAAATTTGCGCGATCGCATGTACTATTCGTCCAATTTCTGAAACGTGATTGGAAAAAAATCATCATCTGGATTTTAGGTTTAGGCTTGTTTTCAGCCGGATTTGTTCCTGCTTTTGAAGAAATCGGCAAGGGGCAAGGTTTGCAAGGAATGTATGAAACCTTGCAAAATCCCGCCATGATTTCCATGGTTGGTCCGACACCGGTTGAGACATCAGCAGATTATACCTTGGGCGCGATGTATGCGCACGAAATGTTGTTATTCTGCGGTTTGTTTGCGATGATTATCGCTGCATTGCATGTAGTAAGCCATACTCGCAAAGAAGAAGATCTTGGGCTTACTGAACTCGTCCGTTCCTTCCAAGTGGGCCGTCAAGCCAACTCGCTTGCGGTAATTGCCGAAGTTCTAGTGATCAATATGATATTAGCGCTTGTGATTGGCGGAATGATGACTAGCTATGGAGCAGATACGATTTCGGCCGAAGGAGCCTTTTTGTTTGGCGCATCCATCGGGATGGCCGGGATCTTGGGCGCCGTGATTGCCTTAGTCATGGCACAAATAATGCCGACTTCATCCGGTGCAACCGGTTCATCACTCGGAATTATAGGCTTGCTTTATATTTTTCGCGCCGGTACGGATGTGTCGAATCCTGATCTCTCCATGATCAATCCGATGGGTTGGACGTATCTAACCTATCCTTTTACGGAAAACCATTGGCTCCCCCTGATTGTGGCGATAGTCTTCAGCGTCATAGTCGTGATCATCGCTTTTGCCCTTGAAGGCCGCCGAGATATGGGAGCCGGTTATTTGCCCGAACGTGAAGGACGGGAATCGGCAAAAAAATCATTGCTGTCCGTATCCGGCCTGTTTACGAAGTTGAATAAAGGCGTAATGATCAGCTGGTTGATTGCTTTCGTCATCATGGGAGCAGCCTATGGTTCGATTTATGGAGATATGCGAACATTCCTTCAAAGCAATGAAATCATGAATCAAATGTTTGCGATATCCGGCATTTCCATCGAAGCAGCCTTTACCGGGACCATAATCATGGTCATGATGGGATTGGTTTCCATTTTACCGATTGCGATCGTAAACAAATTATTCACGGAAGAAACGCGGCGGCATTTAAGCCAGCTTTATGCCACAAAAGTGACGCGAGCTCAGCTCTATTGGATGACTGTCATATTGGCCAACGTTGCTGGAATCGTGGGTATTTTGCTCGCTTCAAGCGGTCTTGGCGGGACAGCCATTGCTGCCATGGGTGACGGCTCGCCCCTGAATATGGGGGATTTTCTCGCCCCTGGTTATAACTTCCTGCCCTCCGTGTTGTTTTTTACGGGACTTGCCGCTTTGGCTTTAGGTTGGGCACCAAGACTAGGCAAAGGCGTATATGCTTACCTCGGCTATTCCTTTGCTCTAAACTACTTTGGCGGCATTTTGGAGTTGCCGGAATGGTTCTCGAAAACAGCCGTTCAAAGCTGGATTCCACGGATGCCGGTAGATCCGTTTGATGCTGCAACGTTTATTGCAATCACAGCAATCAGTATTGCCTTCATGGTTTTGGGCTTTGTGGGATATCGCAAACGGGATATGATTGAAGGAGCTTAACCGATAAATAAACTGATCTCATACTTTGATACAAATCGAACAGAAAACGGGCTGAATCCTGTATTTTCAGCCCGTTTTTTTTGCGCATTTACGAAGTTTATCCGGAAGAGTAAACCAATATTGCCAAACTGCTCGCCCGTTATTCGCTGAAACGCGGTTAGTGCTTCATCCATCGCGTAGATCCGCCCATTGGCTTAAATCACCTTTAAGTATTGGGATAGGAAGCATCATTGTCGGGTCAGCCGGCGCGGAGGGAGCGGGCCAGAGTTAGCCCAGCGAGGATCATACCGGTCAGCCCCATCACAATAGCAATGATCGCCCCAGCTCGCCCGACGCCGGTACCGAAATCACCAGTGAATATGGTCAGATGCACCATAGCGTAGACTAAGACGATCAGCCCTAGCACCATGGCCACGATCGACCCGTTTCGCCCACCATTTCCGGTACGACGTACGGAGCGGGCCAGAGACAGCCCACCGATGACCGCGCTGATCAGGCCCACCACCGCATCCATCGTGGCCCAGAGTCGCCCGGGGGTTAATCCGTATCCGACATTACCGTTGGTCACTTCAGCTGAGGCAATAGTTGGAGCAAGTAGAAGTGCACAAAGCACTACGAATGAAACTAGCTTTAATTTCATTTGTTAATTCCCCCTCTCTGTTGTTTTTTCATCATTTGCAGGAGACTTCATGAGTTGTTTAGGAGTTCCTGCTAGATCAACTAGTAAGATCTGTTTACCACCAAAACCTTGTGACAATATCATTGCGGGTACGTAGGCCCGCTTTAAGTCAGGGTTCTTCTCCTAGATTCTCTTTTCTGTCCTAGACGTTCCAACGACCAGAACACTCGTCCGTATGCAATGACTGTGCTGAGCTCAGCTAATTCAAACGTTTTTGTTTGTTTAGATCATCCAGCACTGTCGTACTTCCGTTCTACTCAATTGTTACGGAATTGCCGGATAATCCCCCCTTAATGCCGAGTTCAAACAGCGCTTTCTCAATCGATATCGTATACAATCCGCAGTTCATCCTTCCGTTTTCAAAAATTACGTTTCTCAGAATCCGATTCCCCAGATTAATTGTCCTTCTTGTTCTTCGCGGCTATCTCTCTCCTTTCACAGCCAGTTTACAAAACAAATGTCGAGAACTTATGCAGATCTTCCGCTCTTTGTGTGGATTTCTTTAAGAACCTGCCTTATCACGTTATAATTTTCGGTAAGCGTAGTGTACTCGCTATGGAATCAAACTAAGGGAAGGATGTGATGGGAATGGAACCGAAATTGTTGATTGTGGAGGACGCACCGGGAATGCTGGAGGAGATGCAGACCTATTTGCAACGTGAAGGGTTCAAGGTATTGACAGCCTGTACAGGCAAGGAAGCGCTCATGATCGCCCGGTCTGAACGGCCTGATCTCGTCGTGCTTGATTGGATGCTCCCGGAAAAAAGCGGAATCGACGTATGCCGCGAGATAAGGCAAACCTCGCATTGCGGCATTATTATGGTCACGGCCCGATCGGATGAATCAGATAAAATCGTCGGTCTGGAAATTGGCGCGGATGATTATTTGACGAAGCCATTCAGCTTGCGCGAGCTCGCATCGCGCATCAGAGCTTTGCTTCGCCGTTTACGCGGACCTGAAGACAAGTCGATATTCTTGGAAAGAGACAACCTGATCATTTCCGAGGCCAAATGTCAGGTATTCAAAGACGGTCAGGAACTCCAATTGACACCTACCGAATTCAAAATTCTGTTCACACTCGCGGGTCGTCCCGGCATTGTCTTTAGCCGTTTACAATTGTTAAAGGCTGCTTTGGAGGATGAGTACATGGGATACGAAAGAACGATGGATTCCCATATCCGGAATCTTCGCCGCAAACTGGGAGACGATCCTGCCAATCCTCGATATATTCAAACGGTATATGGTTTCGGTTACCGGTTCGGTGAACGTACATGAAGATGACGGTCCGTATGAAAATGTTCGCCTGTATGGGACTGATCGTTTTCATTGTAAGTATCACTTTCTCCCTGACAACGCAGGTTTACACAAGCGGCTTGATCGATCAATTTCAAAGGGAACAAATCAATGCCAACTATTTGAGCGCATCGCCTGAAGAGCAATTCGAAATTTTTAAATCTTATATCCTTGATAATATGCAGCTGAACGAACTGCTTAATGTCACGCACGGAGTGCGCTTGTTCTTTTTTGTTGCGATTGGGTTGTTCTTCAGTTATTGGATGTCGGGGGTGCTTACCCTCCCGCTCAAAAAACTTATAGCTGCCATAGAGCGCGTGGCGCAGGGTGACCTGAATGTCAAAGTACCTGTAGACACGAAAGATGAGTATGGGAAAGTTGCCCAAACGTTCAACGATATGACGTTCCGTCTGCGTGAAGCCG
>NZ_AEXS01000021.1:0-1288 GCF_000204455.1 Paenibacillus sp. HGF5
GGTCATAACCCTGTCAAGTAGACAGTACAAAAAAGACAAGATTTAAGCTGCGGCCGTTTCCCGGTATTCTACCGGGGAACGGTCGTTTAATTTTTTCTGGAATCGGTTCTGGTTATAGAACAGAATGTATTCACTCACTTGCTGTTCAACCTCAGCTTTGTTTGCTGCCTCATTCAAGTATATTTTCTCGCTCTTCAAATGAGAGAAGAAAGACTCGATACAGGCATTGTCCAGGCAATTTCCTCGCCTAGAGTGACTGCCTAGCATGCCGAGTTGTTTCAGTTTACGGTTAAATGGTTTTGACGTGTATTGAAATCCTTGATCTGAGTGTAGGATGACCCCACTCACATCCACGTGCTGACGGAGTCTATCCAGCGTTTCATGAACCAAAGCGAGGTCATTTCGTTCCGAAAGATGCCAAGCTACAATCTCGTTATTGTATAAATCCTGAATCACAGACAGGTACACAAATTGTTCTCCAGCACGAATATAGGTAATATCTGTGACCAGTTTAGTTCGTGGCGTATCCGCCTTAAACTGGCGCTCAAGCCGATTCGGATTCACCACGGAAGCTTGTTTTCCAAAGAATCGACGCTTCTTCCGAATGACAGAACAGATTTCTAATTGTTTCATTAATCGATACACCTTTTTGTGGTTGACCCTAATGCCTTCCCTCCGTAAAGCTACCGTCATTCGAAGATAACCAAAGTAGGGATGAATGCGATGGATGGCAAGCAGATGGGATTCCAATTCATGCTGCTTTTGTCTACGTTCTTTTGCCGCTTGCAAGCTCTTTCTCCACTTGTAATAGCCTGAACGGGAAACCGCGGCTAACTTCAAGAGCCAAACAAGACGATGGCGTACTCGCAAGTCCTCTATGATCTGAAATCTAGCAGCTTTACTCGTCACTCCTTGTGTAGATTTGGATACTGCTTTTTTAAATATTCAATCTCCGCTCGCAAGTATGCCATCTCTTCTTCCATACTGGAAAACTTCGTTCTGGGGCGTCCCCGTTTGGATGTGGCAGGTTCTAGGCTCATTCCACGTTTCGTTTTCGCCGCCCATACTTGTACTTGAGATTTATTTTGAATACCTAAACGTTTTGCTACTTCACGAATACTCATATGTTCTTCATTGACCAGTCGGGCCGCCTCCAATTTTAATTCCAAGGAGTACCGTTGGTAAGTTTGTCCTTTTTTAGCCATGAAAAAATCCCCTTCGTTAGGCAAGATTAAGTCCATCTTAACAGATGTCTTTTTTCTCTTGTCTACTAAAAGGGGATAATACC
>NZ_AEXS01000020.1:0-23078 GCF_000204455.1 Paenibacillus sp. HGF5
TTCCAGGCTGACGGACGTCTTATACATCCCCAGCGCGGCATCATATAAATCGGATGCCTTGATCCGATCATACATCGCTCTCGCCTGGCCTTCATTGGCGAGCTTCATTCCCCGGGCCGGGGCTTCGAGAAAATGCGGAAGCGCATATGCTTTGAATTCCAGCACTTTAGCGGCAGGCAAGCCATAGCGGGTGATGACCGGGCTGCCCTCCGCATCCCGGATTTCTTCGAATCGCTCCGCTTCAAAGCGGAAGTACGTTGGAACGATTCCTCCTCCCAGCTGCTCAGCACGCTGAATCCCTTCTTCAATCTTGTCCAGGAAAGCCGCGTATATCCTCTTTACGTGTTTCACTGGAATCTCAACTTCCAGGCCGCTGATGCCGTATCGGACGGATGCCCGATAGGACTCGCGCTGCCCAGCTACCCGATCCCAATATCGGAAGGAGTCCAGTGCACCGGTTTGATATTGCTGTACGGCATCATATACGCCCTCTAAATAAGAGGCGATTTCCTCCGGCACCATCACCGTATGATGACCGAACCGCTCGGCAGCCTCCGCGATGAATGCCACCAAACGCTTCAATTCCATCGTTTCGCTCATCCCGGAGCCGAACAGACCCGGCAATCCGTTCATCGCGTCATTCCAGCCCGGCTTGTTCGCCTCCATTTCAACACCCATCCCGTAAGGATCGAGCGTTGCCATTTTATTGAGGGATAACGAGATCATTTTGACAAATAGATTCGTACGGTAAATGTCGCCTTGTCCGCCATTCACCCGCAGCCATTCCGCCGCGTTCCGCTTTCTGCCGAGCTTATTCAGCTTCTCCTCGTCCTCCAGCAGCGCGCCGAACTGGCGAACCTTGCCCCGGCTGATCACAACCTTCTCGCTCCGTGGGAGCACATATACCGGGCTGTCAAAGAATGTATAGGCATTCTCGCCAAACAGCAGCTCTTCATATCGGTCGGGATAAATATCCAGGAAACCATCAACCAAATCCATGTTATAGGTCCAGTGGTCCGACCAGAAGCCTTCGCCGAACGAAGCCGCAAAATGCTGTTCGGATATCGTCAGCAATCCCGATATGAACCGTTCCTCGTCGATCGCCAGCCGAATGCCTTGATCCGATATCGCGTTAATGATTTTGCCCGGGGTGAAATCCCCGGCGCATGCCTTCGTGAGCTTATCATAATCCTCCTGAGCCGCGGAGGCGCGCAGCAGCTTCTCCAGTTCCCCCTCCATGCCTTGGGCTACTCGAAATTTCGTGCCTTCTACGCTAAGGGGATTATAACCGTCCGCTTGAATGAGGCTGAAGAACATCCGGATGTTGAACGTGCCCACCTTGGGGTTGAAAAACACATCATTTCGGCGGTTCTGGTTCATGTCCCGGAAATTGCCGTTCCCTTGTGAATAATACTCCGGCGCCAGCGAGAAAAAGTTATAGTCCCGCTCCGGATCCCCGTGCTTGCGGGAATAGAGGTGGACGACCGCTCCTTCCTTCCCGTTATCGAATATGAACGGATAACCGCCCCGCAGGAAATTGTCCAGATAGGACTGCCGGCTGTATTCATCAAATACAGGCAACCCCGTTTTGGTGGCCACATCATCGGTTAATTCCCGGGTCAATGCCGATGCCTCCTTCCGCTTATCGAGGATATAGGCAGGCGAACACAAATCTTTCGAGCGTTTGTTGATTTTGCCGATATCGTTCACATGACCAACCAGCGTATACACGGTTGCCGTCTCCCCAGGCTCAAGCCGCGCCGATAATCCGCTGAAGCCGCATGGCACTTTGTTCACAGGATACGGCGTGGCTTGCGCCAAGGATTCGATCGAACCCGCGGCAAATCGATCGGGGTGGATCAATGAAGTGTTTCCGCCGAATATCAGCTCAAAATCTACGATCGGTTTGATCAAGTTCCCTTGCTGATCAAACGACAGATAGAAATGGCCGTTCGTAACTTCGGTAACCTCCGCCTCATCATGCGTACTGGAGCGAACCTTATAGAACGGTATGCCCCGGTCCAGATTCTTCACTTCCATCCAGCTTCGCAGCAGATTGCCGACCTCCTTGTACCCGCTGTTCTCGACGCCGTAAGGCAGAATTTCCGGCATACCGTCCAACAATTCAAGCGATTCCGTCCGGGCTCCGATATTCGTCACGCTGACCTGGCGGACAAGCGCGGCGAAATCTTCACCGGGCAGTTGGAAATACGAGACCGATGTTCGAAGCCCTTTATCTGCATGCTCCTCCTCGATGACCAGCTCATTCTGACGAATCAGCATCGTTCTCCGTGCCTTCGTGTCCGGCTGAAAGGATTGGAACGGCTCATATACGGCCGGCGTCCCGGCCATCTTGATAAACGTGCGGAAGCCGGTAGCGGATACGTTCTTATACGAGATATTGGCCGGCGAGAACTCCATGATCGGCGAATTCTTGTCGCGTATGCCGAAACTGCTTATCCCTTGGCCCCGATTGACGTAAAAGGTCCACATCGGTATCCCCTTCAATCCGGCAATCCCCGGCAGGAAGCTGGAAAACGGCTTGGCGAGATCATACTGCTCGATAACAAAGGCATCCTTCTCAAAACGATAATTGGACATGTTCAAATCCTCCTTTAAATGAGTGCATCATTCGCTGAAATCAAGAAGCCACCCATTTCGAAACCGGTTTCGAAATGGGTTAAAAATGAACCCTGCTCTTTAGGTTCACCTTAGGTGACCGGGCGGCAGGACTCCCGGATCATTAATTCGACTGGCAGCATAACCGACTTTACGGCGGTATCCCGCTCTTCGATTGAAGAAAGAAGGATCTCCGCGGCAACCTTGCCAAGCTGCTCCGTATCCTGGCGGACCGTCGTTAATGCAGGGGTAATGTAGCGGGACATTTCAATATCGTCAAAGCCGATGACCGACACGTCCCCCGGCACGCTAAGGCCATGGTCCAGCACGGCTCGAATCGCTCCAAGCGCGAGCAAATCCCCAGCGGCGTAAACGGCTGTCGGCCGATCCTCGAGTGCAAGCAGCCTCTTCATGGCTTCGTATCCGCTCTCGGTGGAGTAAAAATCGCTGCCGGTTATGTACTCTTCCCTTAGGTTCAGATACAGCTCACGCAGCGCTTGTACATAGCCATGTTGGCGCTGCTCGCCTGCAAACGTATTCAATCCGCCCGAAATATGGGCAATGCTGCGATGTCCAAGCGAGTGCAAATACCGGATTGCCAGCATGCTGCCTCCGATATTGTCGGAGTATACCGAATGCACATGCTCCGGTGACGAATCCAGAATGACGCACGGAATGCCGCTATCCAGCAGCTCCTGGAAATCGGGATCATCATTGCTCGACAGGATGACCACAACGCCGTCGACGCCCCTGATTTTGCAATGCTCCACATAACTGCTTCTTCGGCCGCCGACATCCTTGGAAATGAACATCAGATCATACCCTTTGGATACGGAGATTTTCTTAAAGCTTTCGATGACGGCTCCAAAATAGGGATGCCGAATTCCGGCTCCCGTGGCTTCAACAAAAAGAATGCCGATCGTCCAGGATCGCTTGGTCGTAAGTGACCTGGCATTTGCGTTTGGAAGATACCCCATTTCCTTAGCGGTTTCCAGGATTTTGACCCTCGTCTTTTCCCGGACGTCCGGATAATTGTTGAAGACTTTGGATACTGTCGTAGGCGAATAGCCTGTTTTCTTCGCAATATCGTAAATCGTTGTCAACCTTGGAATCAGCTCCTGCCCTTCGCCGACATAATCTAAGACCATCTCTCTGGTATTAAATTCTACCTGTGCCGGCAGGCACTCGTCAATGTTATTCCGCACATCCGGGCAGGAGCTGAAACTCCCGGTTATCCAAATGACAACGGCTAGGACAAGCTGGCGGAGGCGTTCTGCGCTTTAGCGGAATTACCCGTTTCCTGATGACGAATCATCAGCATGCAGATCAGCGCAAGCAGCATGCTGCCGGCGGCGCAATAAAACAGGATCGAATATCCCATACCGTCAATAAGCTTGCCCAGCAGAGGTGGCGACGATATTGCCGCCAGCGAAGATACCAAATAGTACATTCCTGTCCGCGTCCCGATGCTGTCCTCCGTTCCGGTCGATACGATGAAAGGGTAAGAATTGATATTGATGCAAGCCCAAAACAATCCGCCAACGGTCAGCAGTACGCGAAGCGGCAGCAGCGATTCTACCCATGGGACGAGCGCAAAGACAATCAGCAGCCCGCTGACGCCGATCAGGATCAGCCGTTTCTTCCCGAATTTACCGCCAAGCCATCCGCTGGGAATCGCAAACAGAACGAAGGCGAGCGAAAAAAACGTCAAGGAAAAGGACGCCTGCGATTCCGTCAGCCCCATCTCATTCTTCCCGTACAGGGTAAACAGCGTCTCAACCCCTTGGTACGCCACGAACCAGAAGAATATGGCAGCCAGCAGCAGCACCGTCGTTCGATTGATTTGGCTTTTAAAAGAAATTTTGGCTCTGGCGGCCGTCTGGGCTTGATAGCCCGGAGCGTCGCGTTTCTCTTGGATGAACGTCTTCAGAATGAACAAAGAGACAAGCGTTACGCCGGCAGCTGCAATGAAAGGCAGCGACGCATGGGCACTGTACAGCACCGAGCCCACGCCAAATGCCAATATGGACCCCAAGCCGCCCATAAAGTTAATGATGCCGTTGGCTCTGGTGCGTCGCTTCTCTTCCGTTATATCCGGCATCAATGAAACGGTTGGCGAACGATACAGGCTCATGGCCAGGTTCATGAGGACCATGAACAGTAACAACGTCGCCATTCCGTTATGAAACGGAATCATGGCCGTAAACAAAGCGCCTAGCGGCATTCCGATAAGCAGGTAAGGCATTCTTCTGCCGTACCGGGTATGGGTACGGTCGCTTCGGCTTCCAATCCATGGCTGCAAGAACAAGGCAAAGTAATTGTCGATCGTCATAAAAAAACCGATCCATGCGACACTGGATATGTAATCCTCCAGAAAGTAGGGCACAAACGCATTGTACAGCGCCCAAGTAATGCTAATGCTGAATAAGCCGAAGCCCAGCAGCCATGTTTTTCTCACAAAGTCACGCTCCCTTGGTTTGCAGCAGTCCGTTCAGCACATCCGGATAATCCGTAATGATGCCCGCAACGCCCGCATCCATCAACTCTTTCATCCGTCCCTCGTCATTCACGGTCCACGGATGATAGACGACGCCATGCTGCTTCGCTTCCGTTACCCACTCCGGCAGAACCGCCCGATGGTATGCGTGCAGGGCATCCGCTTTAGCCAATTTGGCGTATTCCCACGGTTGGTATAGCCCTTCGCCATACAGCAGCCCGGTACGAATTTCTGGATCAATATGTTTGCATTCCACCAGGGAATAATGATTGAAGCTCGAAATGACGATTTGCTCCGCCATATTGTAATGCCTTACAGCCTCAATCACGCGCTTTTCCAGCTCTGGATATTGGATCGTTCCGTTCTTCAGCTCGATATTAACAATCGTGCCGCGGTTTTGGGTTAATTCCAGCAGTTCTTCCAGCAGCGGAATCCGTTCGCCTTGGAAATCGGCACCAAACCATGAGCCTGCGTCCAGCTTGGCCAGCTCATCGTATGTATAATCCTTGACAAGCCCCTCGGCCCCGGTCGTGCGGGCGACACTCTCGTCATGGATCAATACCAGCTTTCCGTCCTTCGTCATTTGGACGTCGGTTTCGATCCCGGTAGCTCCCTGCTCCAAGCCCTTGGAAAAGGCAGCCATCGTATTCTCTGGGCATATGGCCGATGACCCGCGGTGTGCGAAATTGATCAATTGTGACATTTGTACTTCCTCCTGAGTGATTAGGTTTTTGTTTTGTACTATAAATATAGCTCGCAAATGTTAGAGCTATGTTATCATTCCATTTTTCATATTCCACATCGGTTGATGAAACCCTGTCATGTCCTCATTAATTTTTCAAATGGTTTGACCGTTTTGCATGTTAGGCATATAATTGTTTAGACAAGTATTTTTGAAAGCTTGAAATGAAAGGTGTGACTTTTTCTTGAAAATACCTAAACGCAACCCTTCCATCGGTTTTCATCTGGGTTACACCTATCGGCGCGCATCCCAATTGTTTGCTAATGCCCTGAAGCCCTATGACATCACCCCCGAGCAATGGCTGGTTCTGTACCACATCGGCGAGCACGAGGGGCTGAATCAGAAGGAAGTTGCCGCCAAAGCGGACAAAGACCAGCCCACGACAACCCGTATTCTGGACCTGCTCGAGAAAAAAGGATACACTCGCAAATCCGTATCGGTTAACGACCGGAGAGCTTTTCAGCTCTTTTTGACAGATACAGGCAAGGAACTGATTGAAGCGACCACAGCCATCGAAAGTCAATGCGGAAGCCAATTAATCGAGGGCATTGACGAGAAGCAATTGGAGATGTTCTGGGACACACTCTCACGCATCAATGCCAACATAAACAACTTACACAACAACAGGAGAGATGTTCCACATGAATGATATCAACACGAAACAACCGCTATGGACCAAAGAATTCATCACGTTGATGGTCAGCAACCTTTTTCTGTTCCTGACCCTGCAGATGATGCTGACCACGCTGCCCGCATACGCCAAAGATGCGTTCACGGCAAGCCCCCTGCAGGTGAGCCTCATCACCAGCCTGTTCGCCTTCAGTGCGATCGCGTCCCGCTTCGTATCAAGCAAAGCGCTCGAAAAAGGAAAGCTCAGGCTGCTGCTGTACGTCGGGCTGCTGATTTCCCTGGCAGCCACGCTCGGTTATTACTGGGCGAGCGGCATAGCCTTCCTGCTGCTGATGCGCATCTTGTTCGGCATCGGCTTTGGCATGACAAGCACCTCGTTTCCAACCATGGCATCGGATGTCATTCCAATCAAACGCTTGGGCGAAGGCATGGGGTATTTCGGGCTATCCACTACGCTTGCCATGTCGATCGGTCCCATGATCGGCTTGACGCTGCTGCAAAGCGGCGGTTTCACTCCGCTCGTATTCATCACGGTCATCATCAACCTTCTGATCTTCCCTCTCGCCTACCTCCTGACATCAAGAGCGGCTAAACGGAACGCGGAGCGCCCTGCACCGGTTCAACCCCGAGTTGAGGATAAACCGAAGGGCTCCTTTAACAAAAAACTGATCCTCCCCAGCACCCTCAACTTTTTGATGTCGATTACGTACGGCGGGCTGCTGAGCTTCATGGCATTGTTCGGAGCGGAGGCTCACCTCCGGAATCCCCAGTATTTTTTCTTGTTCAACGCCATCGCCATCATTCTCGTACGGCCGTTCTCCGGCAGAATTTATGACCGGTATGGACATAAGGCGCTTGTTATACCCGCTGCGATTCTGATGGTATCCGGCTTGCTCCTGCTTACCTTCGCCACATCGACGGGATCCATGCTGTTATCGGCGCTGTGCTACGGCATAGGCTTTGGGGCGATGCAGCCGTCCATCCAGACCTGGATGATCCAGGAAGTTCATCCGCTGCAGCGCGGCATGGCCAACGGCATGTTCTTCAACTCCCTGGATTTCGGCGTGGCCATCGGCTCGATCGCGCTCGGCGCCATCGCCAAATCCACTTCCTATGCCATTATGTACCGATACTCGGCAATTGCACTCGTGCTGTTGATCCTGATTTATATCCTCATGCAGGCAGCCGGCAAGTCGCGTTCCAAATCAACCATGGCAGTCGAGGACACCGAGGCTACCGTGGCAGGTTAACGAACAAAGCGATAACGTAAAGGCTTCGTCAGCCGGGATGCGCGAAAGCCGGGATGATGCTTAGCCACAAGGAATGGGATCGGCCAGCCAGACTGACCCGGCATATGAGAAAAGGTCTTGTCCATTATTTATGGACAAGACCTTTCTTTTTCAATCCTTGCGGTTTCTTGAAATCGACCCGGTATGAATTCCCTCCGGAATCGTCTTCTTTTGCCTCCGGCTTCACCGCGAATAACGTAAGGAGACCGCCTACAGCCGCAACAGCTGCCAGCGTGCCAAACATCACCCAATGGTTCGCGCCCAGCAGGAGAGAAACGACCGGCGGCCCCAGCGATACCCCGATAAAACGCATGCTGCTGTAAAGCGAGGTGATGGTGCCGCGCTGCTCCTTCTCCACGCCTTCCGTCAGCAGCGTATCCATGCACGGCAGCACCATGCCGATCCCGATCCCGCCAAGCGTCATCATTCCGACGACAAAATAGATCTGTTCGCTAAAGCCGGTGACAATCAGGGAAGCCGTCAAAATAACCATGCCGGCGAAACCGGTCCACTTCTTTGCCGCTTTGTTTTTGCCCGTAAATTTACCGGCTAAATAAGAAGATAGGCATAATAAAGCCAGTGGAATTGCAAGCACCAATCCTTTTACTACGCCATGTAATTTGTAAGTGCTTTCCAGCGTCTCCGACAAATAAAAAAGAACGCCGAATACGCCAAACATTGCGATGCCGCCGATGGCGAATATCGCATACAGCCATCTTCCCTTCTCATGCAAAACCCCCTTGGTTTTTTTCAAAAACTCACGCAGGGATTGTTTATCATTGTTATTCGACTTTGGCGTCTTCACCAGAAAAATGACCAGCACGAGTGAGATCAGGCAAAGAACCGGAATCGATATAAAGGGCAAGAACCAGATGAAGCTTCCCAGCAGCGCACCCAATATCGGACTGACAACCTTACCAAACGTGTTGGAGGTTTCAATGATTCCCAGGCTTTTGCTAACCTCTTCTTCCTCCTTGAACATGTCACCGACAAGCGGGATGACGATCGGGAAGGCCCCCGCTGCGCCGATTCCCTGTAGAAAACGGCCGGCTAATATGACATAATACGCCCCTGTCCCGCTTAGCAGCCAGGCAGCTACCGCGGACACGGCTCCGCCTAACGCCGCAATAATCAAACTCGGGATGATGATCTTCTTTCTTCCATACCGATCCGACAAGTACCCGGCGATCGGAATCAGCAAGATGGCTACAACAGCATACACCGTTATCAGCATACTCACTTTGAAGGAGCTGATCCCCAAAACTTTGGAAATTTGCGGCAAAATGGGAATCAGCATGGAATTGCCTAACGTCATGATGAGTGGTATGGATGCTAGGGCAACCAGATCCCATTTCTTGTTTTCCATGAGAGAAGACCACCTTTGCGTTATCTGTCATCCATATTGTAGGTTCTTTCGCCCAGAATATGCATGACGGCAAGGTGGCCGTTTTTTCCCATATGCAATTTTTCCTTAATTATACTTTAAATCCGGACATCAACTGACGAAGCTTGCCAGACATCACGTTAAGATCTTCAACGGAATTTGTGATTTCTTCCATGGAGGCCAGCTGCTCTTCCGTTGCGGCACTGACGCTTTGCGTACCGCCTGCCGTCGTCTCCGTGACCTCCTGGATTCGACGGATCGCGTGAACGAGCTCCCCAGCTCCCGAATTCATCTGTTCGGTTGCAGCAGTGACGCTTTGAATCTGGCCGTTCAATTCGCCGACCGACTGCTCGATTTCCTTAAAGGCTCGCTCGGCTCCTTGCGCCACGTTCATGCCTTCGGTTACTTCGCGGGTTCCCTGTTCCATCACGCCGGCCAGATTTACGATGTCTTGCTGCAACTCGTGAACGAACTGTCTGATTTCGACGGAGGAGTTCGATGCCTGGTCAGCCAAATTCCGGACCTCTGCGGCGACGACCGCAAAACCTCTGCCATGCTCGCCAGCCCGAGCGGCCTCAATGGAGGCATTCAAGGCAAGCAGTGAGGTCTGCTCCGCAATTTCGATGATGATCTGTCCCATCGCCCCGATGTTGGAGGCCTTCTCTCCGAGCGCACGCACGGATTGCGCAGATTGGTCAACGCTGGTACGGATGCCTTCCATCTGGGTTAGCGTATGTACAAGGGCCTGTTCCCCTTCAGCCGCAAGTTTGTTCGCCGCTGCCGCCAGTCCGGAAACGTCTTGGGCTGCAAGCGCGATATGCTTCATGCCTTCCGCCATATCCGTAACGGTCGCCGTCGTTTCCTCCGTATCCTGCAGCTGGTTCTCTACCCCGGCAGCCAGCTCTTCCATAATCCCGGACGTTTGGTGGGAAGCCTGACGGATTTCCTCTGTCGTCGAATGCAGCGTCGAAGCAGCGATCCCCACTTTACCTGCAGTATCCTGCACTTGGACGACCAGCTCCCTGAAGCCATCGACCAATTTATTATAAGCATCGGCTACATCCCTGATTTCATCCTTCGTTGTGATGTGTAATCGGGTAACCAGATCTCCCCCGCCTTCGGCAATCTTCAGAAGCTGACTGCTCATCTGGTTCAACGGACGGATCGAGCGGGTCAGGAGATAGCCCTGTATGGCAAAATAAACGACAGCTGCCGCTCCGATCAGCATGATGATCAAATTCTGAAACCGGCTGCTGGCCGCAATCTGATCAGCCTGTTTCGCCAGGGTTTCATTTTTATGTACCGTAAACTGCGCGATCAGCTCGCTAAATGACTTGCGCACTTCCCGCTCCTTGTTAAAGGCAGCTTCGTATACCCGGAACGGGACCGCCTTGTAAAAACCGGTGTCATACCCCAATTTGTTCAATACCTCGGCTATGGCCTCGGAGTATACGACATAACCGGCTTCAATCTCGTTAAATACCTTCTGGTCTTCTTCAGCCGTCATTAAGCCTTTGGTTTCGGCCATGAGTTTGACGACGGACTCCTGCTTCGATTTCAATGAATCTGCAAAGGTCGAATCCCCGGTCAATAAGTAGCCCCGCTCATCATTGGAAACGCCCGTCAATAGGGTCTCCAATTGCGTCAGGTTATAAATGACCTTCTGGTCCTCTTCAATAATCTTGCTGAACCTCTTCTCCGTCATATTCGAAGTGATAAACGCAATGATTACGATAACCGCCGTAACCGTCGCAAGTATCGTAGACGAAAGAATTAATTTTGTTTTTATCTTCATCCGCAAGCACCCGACCTTTGATATAAGTAATATACCCCCATTCCTTTTTTCGTCAAATTTCTGTCAAGAGTGAATAGGCAGGATTACCGTGAAATCGCTTAACTCGAAAATAATTGAAAAAAATTTATTAATCACCGGTCAAATGTTGATAAATTTTGGATAACTCCCTCCTTATGGTATAACAAATGCCACAAATTTCTTATAATACCTCATTCCATATTTTACCTCCGTTATGAAAACGGGTTTGATTTTCATATAGACATCATGCAAAAAGAGGCCGGCCTGGGACGGGCTCAGGCAGACCTCCTCTTTCCTTTAAGCTTGACCGGAGATAAAGTGACTCTTCTCCCCGATATGATAGACATGCAGTTTATGCATGGCTCGCGTACATGCCGTGTAGAACAGCTTACGATCGCTTTCCCGGTGGTACACGTCCTCG
The DNA here is from genome assembly GCF_000204455.1 of Paenibacillus sp. HGF5. Classification (NCBI taxonomy): domain Bacteria; kingdom Bacillati; phylum Bacillota; class Bacilli; order Caryophanales; family Paenibacillaceae; genus Paenibacillus; species Paenibacillus sp. HGF5. The sequence continues at coordinate 11,396 of NZ_AEXS01000020.1, forward strand.
GCGCCGTTATAGATAATCACCGCGTCAAACTCCACGCCTTTGGCTAAGTAGGCGGGAACCACCAGCGTTCCCTTTTCAAAGGCCGGCGTGGTTTTGGTGATTAAGCGGGCGGAGATATCCGCCGACAGCTGCTGATGTACGCGCCTGCTCTCCTCTTCTGTCCGGCAGATCACCGCAACGTACTGGAATCCCTGCTCATGAAGCTCACGGATATCGGATACGATCGCGCCATGCAGTTCTTCTTCATCGTTCACCCGAACGACTCGAGGGGCTTCGCCTTGCCGGTTGAAAGGAACGATCCGCTCCCCGCCAGGTATCATTTGTCGCGTGAAGTTAACGATTTCATACGTCGACCGGTAGCTTTGGGTCAGATTAATGACCTCCGTATCTTCTTTGCCATACAGACTCACCAGATTCTCCAAGCTTCCGAGTGCCTCTCCATGAGCATAAATGGCTTGATTGAGGTCCCCCAGAACCGTCATTTTGGCCCGCGGGAACAAACGCTTCAGGAACTCCAGCTGAAATGCGGAATAATCCTGAACTTCATCGACGATGACATGGCGTATCGACGTATTCGTACGGAACCCTTGCAGCAGTTCCTTCAGATAGAGAAACGGCGTGGCGTCTTCGTATAGCAATGCTTTGTCGTCCAGGGACGCAACGGTAAGATTGCATATTTCATCCCAATGTTCCGGCAGCATCTCCAAATTTCCCGCCGCCCGGCGGAATAATGATTCGTCCGTGTACAATTTTCGGTACATGCCCTTAACGTCCACATACCGGAACCTCTTGATCCAGCGCCGAAGCGGCTTGAGCCGGCTGCTGACCACCATTTTCGCAAGGACGTCTTTTTCCTTATCGAAATCGTCAAACGTGTCTGCCTTCCGGTTTTGCTTGCGTCTCATCGTTTGAAAGGCCCGTTGGTAATCTTCCGTATCCAGCAGCTGGATTTGCTCCTCTACCCACGGGGCATCTTTCTCGCTCTGGGCAAACTCCGACAGGCGCTTAAGCATCCATTCCTTCATCAGATCAATGCGGCCAGCGAGCTTAACCGCCGAATCATATCCATAGAACTGCGATGCCATCTCCTCCGAGCTGACAATCACCTTCCCCTGGAATACGACCGGCTTAAAGAGCATGCCTCCCTTTTCCAGCAGCTCCTTGTATCGTCTGATGGTGTCCAGATAAGCCCCCGAGGATTTATACGATATGCTCTCCAAGCGCGCCCGGTAACGCGGCGAATCTTCCGCGTTCAACAGGGTTTCCGTCTGTGTGAACACGTCTTCGAGATCGAACTCCTTGCCGAGCCGGTGCTCCAGATAGGACTGGAAGGTCGTCTGCTGCATATTGTCCTCGCCGAGCTCGGGAAGCACCGTGGACACATAGCTGTTGAACAGCGGATTCGGGGAGAACAGGATCATCTGGTCGGCCCGGAGCGTCTCCCGGTACTTGTACAGCAGATAAGCCACCCTTTGCAGTGCCGCCGAGGTCTTTCCGCTTCCGGCAGCCCCCTGCACGATCAGCATTCGGGTTTTGTCATTACGGATGACCGCGTTTTGTTCCTTCTGAATCGTAGCCACGATACTCTTCATGCGGTCATCCGCGCTATGGCTGAGCACCTGCTGCAGCAGTTCATCTCCGATGGTTACGCCGGTATCGAACAGCACCTTGATCTCGCCGTTATGAATGACGAATTGGCGCTTGAGCAGCATTTCACCCTTGACCGTACCCGAAGGCGTCTCGTATTGGGCAGGACCCGGCGCACCGTCGTAATACAGGCTCGAGATCGGTGCCCGCCAGTCGTAAACCAGAAACGTCTCCATCTTTTCGTCCAAAAAAGAACCTGTCCCCAAATAAATGGTTTCCGTCTCCGCAGTTCCATCCTCCTGAAAGTCAATGCGTCCGAAGTACGGGGATTCCACCAGCTTCCTGTACTTTTTAAGCAGCTTGCTGGACTGCAGATGAGCATGCTCGCGTTCGGCGAGCACCTGCGACTGCTGTCTCAGGTTGGTGGACGTTTCGCCCAAATCGTCCGGGTTGCTGAAGTTCACCGTAACTTCGTCCCAGAAGTCCTTCCGCATGTCAATGACGACTTCACGGATATCGCCGACGCTCGCTTCCAGCTGGGATATTTTATTTCCGATTTTTACTGTTACTTCCGTTACCCGCGCCTGTTCCTCTTTCCAATCTTGATCGCTGATAGCCATTTGTTCATCCCCCTAATACACCGGTTGACAGCGCTAGTTAATTGTGATAAAATACAATTGTGATATTCTAACCACATATCATATATTTAATGACAAAGCATTGTTAATTATAGCAAGCTGCCGTACATAATTCAACATGGAATTTCAGTAACCGACCCGCCGGGGCGGTTTTTTTTATGTTCATATACCATACCATTCCCGAGCTTCAAATGCCAAACATGCTGCATGCTGAGATGTATAAAAACAGCCGATCAAATGTGAAATCTTGATCGGCATCCTCATGGCGAGCTTCCTTATTTTCGCAGCCATGAGAACATGGCATCCTCTTGCTCCTTATCATCCACGACTCGGCTGATCTGATCCGCCACCCGATTCAACCGGTCAAGCTGATAGCCGTAGTCGTACATGGAGGCGGCTACCACCGCCAGCCGGAGACCGCCGGGATTTGAGCCGGGCCCGCACATCACCTGCTCCATGAAAGCTTCATTGTTCTCCGCCATGGTCTCGGCCTCGTCCTCGTTCGGCTTAAGTTTATCTTCGAATTTCCACAAAATATGCTCATGGTATTTCATTAACCGCTCCAGATTGCGATCAAACTGTTCGTCGATTTCATCGGATCGATCCGCCTGGAAATAGTGGTTCTCCACCGCATCCAGCACTTCATACCCCTTGCGAAGGGATTGGAGCAGTTGCTTATACACCACGAGCTGTCTTGCTTGACTGTATTTCGCCCGCTTCAGCTTCTTCTGCTCTTCCTCAAACAAATTGTATTTGTCGGACAACGATTTGATGGCCGATTCCAGTTCTTTCTTCTCCGCACGGTAGACCGAATCCTTCATTTCATGGGAGATCGCCGTACGCAGCAGCAGCGACATTTTGCCAAATACAATATGAATCCGCGTGATGTACTGTTCCTTCGGTTTTGGTGGAAACACAAGAATATTGATGAGGAATGCAGATATGATGCCGATAATCGTCAGAATAAAGCGATTGAGGGCAAAGTCCCATTGGCCGGAAGCTTCCATCACGGATATGACCGTAACAAGCGTAAGTCCGATGGTCTCGCCCATTTTCAGCTTCATGCAAATCATGATCACTAGAATACAGACCAAACCGACGGAAATCGGTTGATTCGATAAAAAATACCCTCCGAGCATGGCCAGAATCGCACCGAGCGTACTGGTCTGCAGCTGGTCCAGAAAATATCTCCACGACCTGTATATCGAGGGCTGCATCGCGAAAATCGCGGCGATGGCGGCTACGACAGGTGATTTAAAGTCAAACAGCATGGCTAAATAAAGAGCCAGCGTCACGGCTAGGCCGGTTTTGAACATTCTTGCTCCAAACGCCACGGACAGCCCTCCTTACCTAACCCAATTTCACGTCTCTGCCTACACACCATGATACATACTCCTCCGTTTGAACCGCTATTACATGAATTACCCTTACGCTTCCAATGTTATGCAGTTTCTTCATTGACATCATTCGGGTTGGCCCGCTTCCCCATCCTTTTCTCGTAAGATCGGATCACGAACCCAAGCCAAGCGCAAGCAGCCAGATATCCGCCAACGATATCGCTCGGGTAATGGACGCCCAGATAGATCCGACTAAGTCCGATGCTTAGAATCATCACGATGGAAACGGCAATCAACGCCCCTCTCCCCGCTCTGCTGTCAACATGTCTCCACAACAAGTATGCGAGCACGCTGTAGAACGAGAAGGCCCCCATCGAATGGCCGCTGGGGTAGCTGTATCCCGTAATTTCAATCAGGCGGTTGATGTCCGGCCTTGCCCGTTGAAACACCCATTTTAATAATAAATTCAGAATAGATGAACCGAAGACGACCACAATAAGGAGAAGAATCTCCTTGCGGTGGCCCAGAATCCAATATAGCACGGCGATCACGATCAGGCTTAACACGATCACCGGTCCGATGGAGCCTATGAACGACAGCCCGATGGCAATATCCGTAAGCAGCGGATGTTCAAGGGCTTGTACCGTCGTAATGATCGCCAAATCAAGCGCTGCCAGGCTTTCCCGCTTTACCAGCGCCGCCAGAATGACAAAACCGATGATGCTGATCATCGATATGAGGAAAATCCAGCGTTGTCTTCCTGAAGCAGGGTATATCTTCTCTCCGCTCAACTCTCTGTTCTCCTTTGACCTTGTTTCGAAACCGTGCGATTTGGTGAAAACAAGATAATATCATTTTCCTGTCATAAAGGAAAGTCCCAAAGGGATTACATGACAAATATCCCGTAGTCTATGTCAAAATCGCTGGGATTACTCTTTACGAGAATATATACCCAAAAGAAAAGGAGCATGTCATGATGAAGGTTCTAGTGGTCGGCGCGAACGGCCAGATTGGCAAACAGCTTACGTTTCTCCTGCATGAGCATGATGCCTATAGCGTAAAAGCCATGGTTCGGAGGGAGGAGCAGGCAGCCTATTATCGAGATGCGGGAATAGAGTGCGTTATAGCGAATTTGGAAGGATCGGTCAAGGAACTGGCGGAGGTTGCACGAGATTGCCAGGCCGTGGTCTTCACGGCTGGTTCTGGCGGAGCTACCGGATACGATAAAACGCTGCTGATCGATCTGGACGGAGCCGTCAAGATGGTCGAAGCTGCCGAAGAGGCGAAGGTCCCGCGCTTTGTGATGGTTAGCGCGATTGGGGCCCATCATCGAGAATCTTGGAACGAGGACATCAAACCGTATTATGCCGCCAAGCATTACGCGGATCGAATGCTTCGTCACAGCAGCCTCTCCTATACGATCATTCGTCCGGGAGGACTTTTGAATGAGCCTGGTACCGGCCGCATTACGGCTGAGGAGAATATCAAGGGCGGCTCGATTCCGCGCGAGGATGTGGCGAAAACGATCCTGTTGGCGCTGGACGAAGAACATACTTTCCGGCGTTCCTTCGACTTGATTTCAGGCGAAACGCCTATCTCGGAAGCTCTATCGTCGTTCTAAGAGCATTTCATATTCAAAAGCAAAATCGCCCCTCAAGCAAAAGCGATACCTTCGTATCTGCTAATGCTTAAGGGGCGATCTATCGTTCTATTCGAATCAGGACCGGATCGCAAAATAGAGAGACACAATGGAACTCCTTCTCGTTACGCACCCAACCGATCCTGGCATTTACGCACCTGTCTTGTGCAGCATTCGGCTTCGCAGTATGTCTTTTACGGCTTCCACCGCTTCTTCCACCCGATCTACGGCCACAACGATAGGAACGCTGTCCTCATATTGACTGAAGGAGTAATTATATTTGGGATCATAATAATGCTCAAGCAGCAGCTGTATTCCCTGAGCATACCTTCCCTCCTCCAAAGATTTTCCAATTTCCGCGGCGATCGGAGTGTGGATTCGGTTCTTGATTAATTGAAAGGCCGCTAAATACTGCTCTTTATAAGCCGCAGGGTTGTAATCCTCCAGTATCTGGCGAACACGCTCCGCCATCGGCATTTCCAACACGATGGCTGCGCCCGACTCCTTCTTCTTCATCAGGAAATCGGGAACGACGATTTTGCCGATCCGTTTGCTCTCGGCTTCAAATAACAAATAAGGCGAATCTTCCAATTGTTTCAGCCGCTCAACCAATTCCGCATCGAAAGTCTTCTGATTGTTGGACTGCAGGCCGATATGCCCGAAGATCGAGCCGCGGTGGCCTGCGAGCCCTTCCAGATCCACGACGGGGTAGCCTTCCTGCTGAAGCTGCCTTAGCACTGCCGTCTTGCCCGTGCCCGTCAATCCGTGAAGCACAAAGGCATCCGCCTCCAGACTCTTCTGCTCAAGCGTGTCCAGCACATACTTCCGGTAAGCCTTAATCCCGCCCGTAATCCGATTGACATGGATATCCATCAGGGACAGAACCGTTGCGGCCGTCCGGCTGCGCATGCCGCCGCGCCAGCAATAAACCGCCTTATCTCCTTCGATCTCCTTGAACTGCTTCACGAAGCTGGGTAGCTTGGCCGACATGATGGCGAGCCCCCGCTCTTTGGCCGCATCCACGCTCACCTGCTTATAAATCGTCCCGATCTCCGCCCGTTCTTCATCATTGAAGACCGGAATGTTCAGACTCCCCGGAATGGTGGAGTCTTTGTATTCCGAAGGGGAACGGACATCAATCAAAGTAATCTTCTTGCTGCTTTGCAGTTCCAATAGTTCTTTTACGGTGATGTCTTGAAACATGTCTGTTCGCTCCTTTATGGTTGCACAAACAAAACCCGGTTCATGTTACGCCTCAACGACAATGCGATTCGGATGGTCATGCACGACCTCTCCGATTCTGCCGGCTTCCAGCCCGGCTTGGCGAAGCTCTGCCAATAATGGATCAGCTTGCGAGCCGTCAACGGCAATGAGGAGTCCCCCGGATGTTACGGCATCGCACAATATCCATTTATCGATCTGGTCCATGCTATCCGGGAAATCCACGTCGTCCTTCACATGATCATAATTGTTTTTGGTGCCGCCCGGAATAACGCCGCCGTCGGCCATCTCCCGAACCCGTTCCAGAATAGGCACGGAAGGCTTGGAAATCCGGATGCCCGTGCCGCTGCCTTTGGCCATTTCGAGCGCGTGGCCAAGGAGACCGAATCCGGTCACGTCAGTGCATGCATGCACATCATAGGGCTCCATCGTCTCGGCAGCCGTTTTGTTCAGTGCCGCCATAACGGCGGTAACGCGGCGAATCTCTTCTTCACTTAACAGATCCTTCTTGATGGAACTCGTCAGAATGCCCACCCCGATCGGCTTCGTCAGAATCAAGGCATCGCCCGGCTTGGCTCCGGCATTGGTTCTTACCCGGTCCGGATGCACGGTCCCCGTCACGGCAAGGCCGAATTTCGGCTCTTTGTCATCGATGGAGTGTCCGCCAACCAGGGTAACCCCCGCTTCCTTCAATTTATCTCCTGCACCTCTCAAAATATCCGTCAAGACCTGCTTGTCCAGCGTCGAAATCGGGAATGCTACGATATTCAAGGCGGTCAGCGGTTTGCCACCCATGGCATAGATATCGCTGATGGCATTCGCTGCGGCCACCTGACCGAAATCATAAGGGTCATCCACGATCGGCGTAAAGAAATCGACGGTCTGCACCATGGCCAGATCATCGGTGAGACGGTATACGCCCGCATCATCGCTGGTATCCAGACCAACCAATAAATTTGGATTCGGCTCGGCTTGCGGAAGCTTACGGATGACCTGCGCCAGATCGGCAGGTCCGATCTTGCAGCCGCAGCCTCCTTTGGAGGAATACGAGGTTAGTTTTATTTTCTCCGATTGACTCATCACGGGTCTTCCCTTCGTCTTAAGAGTGATATTAGGCAAAGCACATGCAACAACCCCGGCGTGGATGCTTGGATAACGTCTCATCTACACCGGGGATCATCTGATATTCATCCGTTTAGCTAACACTTGTTCAAGCACACAATATCTATATTATATGAAATCGGCTGCCTCAAGTCTAATGGTCTTCCTATTTCTTGCAATTACCGGGAATATCTTTCTGCAATCTGCCGACAATGTGATATACTATTTGATTGGATATGTAAATAATTTCACGATACATCGGGGGAATACAGATTATGAATCACTCAAGCGACGGTGGAAGGGTCTTGAATCATACGGATCGCAGAAGAACCGTCTGGCTCATCACCATCTTCATCATCATAGCAGCAACAGGCCTTACCTACGTGAAGTGGTGGCCTTACTACGATAAAGCGCTCAAAGCGATTATGGAACACAGCATCGGCTCTTCCATATTAGGCATGGATCCGGCCGATGCCGCCCCTTCTTGGCAGGCAGCCTGGAATTATGCGCTCACCTATTTTAAAGCGGTTTGGAAAGCGGCGGTGCTCGGCATTCTGCTCGGTACTCTGGTCCAGTCGCTGCTGCCCTCCCAATGGCTGCTTCGGGTCCTTGGAAAAACGACCTTCGGCAGCACGGCGATTGGAGGAATCGCCTCCATTCCGGGCATGATGTGCTCCTGCTGCGCCGCACCGATCGCGATCGGTTTGCGCAAGAAAAAGGTGTCGGTCGGCTCTGCTCTCGCGTTCTGGATCGGCAATCCAACCATCAATCCGGCAACACTCGTCTTCATGACGTTTGTTTTATCATGGAAATTCACCGTGCTGCGATTGATCTTCGGCATCCTGCTAACCTTCGGCGTCAGCTACCTGGCAAACCGCTTCGCCAAAGAAGCGGATCCCGTGGAGATCGATGCGCCTCAGAGCACGGATCAAACCGATGAACGTCCGCTGTGGAAACGCTGGTTAACCAGCATCGGGCAGATGCTGGTTCGGGTGGTCCCGGCTTACTTTATAGCCGTGCTGCTCCTTGGCGCCATGCAGGCATGGATGTTCCCGCATTTGGGTGCGGCAGCGGGGAACACGCTCTTGGCCGTCATCTTCTTCTCCGTGATGGGAATGCTGTTCGTGATTCCGACCGCGGCGGAAATCCCGATCATCCAGGCCTTTATGGCAGCGGGCCTGGGGGCGGGTCCGGCCGCGGCGCTGCTCCTGACGCTGCCGGCTGTCAGTCTTCCGTCTCTGCTTATGGTGAGGCGTTCATTCCCGAAAAGAGTTTTATGGTTTGTTACTGCCTCCGTCGTCCTGCTTGGGATTCTTTGCGGCGTGGCGGGAATGCTGATCTTGTAGGCAGGAATCACTTTTCCGTTTATATTTTCAATTTTTATTTTTTCTTAAGGTAAACCATAGGCTTATCTGGTAAAGTGATAAAAGAATGAACAACTCATTATTATATGCAGTCGAAGGGAGTCAATCATTACATGAAAGATAACGATTTGCAGCCAAACCATCCGGGACAGCCCGAGGATGATCAGGGACAAGCCCAAGAGAAAGAGAATAACCAACAAGATCAAGGCGGCTTGCCTCATGAAGAAGAAAGAATAGATTCCACCTATCCGGAGTCCGACGAGCTATACAAGGATGAGAACGAACGCCCAGCCGTTATGCATTCGGGAGATCAACCGCATTACGATGAACAGCCACCTGCTGATGGCGGCGGTAACGGAAGCAAAGGCTGGATGATCGCGTCGCTGGTATTGGCGGCTGCCTTAATCGTCGTCCTGATCGTACCTCCGTTTGCCAAGGGATCCGGCAATGAAGCTATCGCTAAAGTCAACGACGTTAACATTACCAAGGATAATCTGTACGATGAGCTTGTCAGCGTAGGCGGCAAACAAACACTGAATTCCATGATCACAGAGGAATTGATCCAGCAGGAACTGAAGAACAAGTCCATTACGGTGACCGATGCCGATGTGAATAAAGAAGTGGATGCGCTGAAGGCGTCCTTCCCTTCCGAGGAACAATTCAACATGGCTCTGCAGCAAAACGGCATGACGCTCGACAACCTGAAGGAGCAGACCAAAACCCAGGTTGAGCTTAAAAAGCTGATGGCCGACAAAATCAAGGTAACCGGCGAAGAAGTCAAAGAAGTGTATGACCAAAACAAAGAAAGCTTCGCAACGCCTGAGCAGGTTCGCGCTTCCCACATCCTGGTTGAAACCAAGGAAGAAGCCGAAGCCATCGTGAAGCAGCTGAAGGAAGGCGCCGACTTCGCAACGATTGCTAAAGAGAAAAACCAGGATGCAACCAAGGATACCGGCGGCGACCTGAATTTCTTCGGTCGCGGCGAAATGGACCCCGCATTTGAAGAAGCGGCGTTCAAACTGAAGAAGGATGAAATCAGCGAACCGGTGAAGAGCTCCTTCGGATACCACATCATCAAGGTTACCGATCGTAAGGAAGCAACGAATCCTACCTTGGAAGACAAGAAGGAAGAAATCCGCAGCCAGCTTGAGAACCAGAAGGTCTATGCCGAATCCACAGCCTACATTCAAGAGCTGAAGGATAAAGCTACCATCACGAATACCCTGGAAGAAGCTCCTGCCGAAGCTCCAGCAGAAGCTCCAGCAGAAGCTCCAGCAGAAGCACCGGCAGATGCTACAGAGACACCTTAAACTACGAAAAACACCTGCTGCGCCTTGAATGTTAGTCCAAGCCCCTGCCCTTGCGGTATGGGCTTTTTTTCATGCGAAATAAAAAGTTCTTTAAACCCCAGGGAAAACATGTTAGAATGTAAGCGTTATCAAATGTTGATCTTGGAAAAGGGGGAAGCAGAATGATGAAGCACGTATCGGAATCCCGCAACATGTATGAGGACTTCGTGGTGGAGACAGACATTCTGTTCTTTAAAACCGGATCGCACGGTTTGGTCAGCTTTCACGGCAGGAACTATAATATTAAAAAGAGAATGACTGCCGAAAAAATCGCATCCCTGCTGTCCGGTAAACAGTTCTATCATGTCGGCGGCAACTGCTACGTCAACGTAGACAAAATAACTACGGTAGAGCAAGGCATCGTTTATTTCGGGGAAAAGGCGCCTTCCGCTAAACATCTTCGCATTCCCAGATGGAAGCAGGAATCGCTGAAGCGCCTGGTTGCTGAAGTCAAACAGCCGGTTTGAGCAAGCAGCGCGTATACCTTGAATCTGGCGCAGGACAAGAGAAGATCCCGTATCCGTTACATTCGGAGGCGGGATCTTCTTGCGTTGGCATGATTTTAGCAGCCTTTTTGTTCTTGGCGTCTATTCTACATAGATACGTTTGCGACACGGCCGAATTCCTTCCCCGATGCGCTGCGGGTATATATGAATAGCCCACATTATGGTAATATCGAATAAAATCTTAAGTACATTCAATAAGGAGTGGTCATGCATCGAATCCTATTTTGATCCGCAATACCCGGAAGCGTTTGCTGCCTTTTCCGTTGAACATTGGATAGCCATTGGCATATGCATTATCCTTGGCCTGCTGCTGTACCTGTTCAGGACTGCCATCGCCTCCAAGCCTTCTCTGCAAAAGACCGTAAGATGGGGCCTGCTCGCTGCCCTTGCGTTGCCAGAAGCTTCCCTTCATGTCTGGTATGTGTCAACGGGAATATGGGATCCTGCCACTTCGCTTCCCTTGGAATTGTGCAGTCTGACCCTGTTCCTCTCCATTGCGATCCTGCTTACGGATGAACGCCGCTTATACCCGCTGGTTTACTTTGCGGGAATCGGGGGAGCCCTGCAAGCTGTATTAACACCTAATTTGGGGTACCCTTTTCCGCACTTCCGGTTCTTTCATTTCTTTGTTGTCCATATCGCGATCATCATGACGGCATTGTACATGACATGGGTTCGGGGGTACCGTCCCACCTGGAAATCCATCGCCTGGACAATGGTCTTCCTTAACGTGTCCGCACTTTTAGTCGGACTGGTCAACCTCGCTGTCGGCTCGAACTATATGTTCCTGATGCGCAAGCCGGATACGGCTTCGCTGCTCGATCTGCTGGGGCCGCATCCCGTTTATATTGTTGTAGAGGAGCTTATCGCGTTATCGCTGTTTATCCTCATGCATGTCGCCTTCTTTGCCATCCCGGATCGGATGAGGCGCAGCCGCCGAC